>NZ_JBQYLP010000001.1:224392-239915 GCF_052683555.1 Burkholderia sp. BC1 | reverse complement strand
CGGAGATGTGTATAAGAGACAGCTGAAAGCCTTATCCAGCAAGGATTTCCGCTCCCACCCGGACTCCCACCTGGAAATCGCAGGGTGGGAATGAAGGTGGGAATGCCAGCAAAGCCTTGCTGGGCAAGGCTTTGCGCTCCCACCCTGGGATTGGCTCGACGGTGGGAAGACAGCAAACGGTGCCGACCACCGTGCCAAAACCGGCGCGAGCGCCGATCCCGCTTGCGCCCATGACCGCAGGCCGAGGCCGTGCCGAGGCTCTGAAATCGCTGTACACCCGAAGGCGGCCAGGGTATTGTTTACGCCGCGCTTCATGCGCTTTTCTACGCGATCCGCCGGGAGGCAAGCCCGGCAAATCCGCTCCAGTTCATCGGGAGCCGTCTCGTTCAGCCACGTCTGGACGCGGCGTCTTTCGAACCCCACGAACTGGACGATCGCATGACCCCTTCGCTTCGCATCCTCGCCTCGACCGGTCCGGCCGGGCTGTCATACATTTGCGCGCAATCGCTTGACGACGCCAGCGGTACCTGGTTTATTGGTCGTACGCCCCGCACGATCGCTCGTGCTCACTGTTCGACCCCGGGCCTGCTGACGCGGGCCATGACCGACGCCTTCCGGCTCAAAACCGGAGGGCGTTTTTCGTTTACCGCCGCCGAGGAACCTGCCATGACCAGCGCCAGCACGATCAAGCCCATCCGCAAGACCGTTCAGTTCAACGCCCGTTTCACCCAGTCGATGAACGAAGAACTCAACCTGCGCGCGCAGGAGCGCGGCGTGACCGGCTCTGAAGTCGTGCGTGCTCTCGTTGCGGCCTGGCTGCGCAACCCCTCGACCGTGGCGGTCGGGTTCGAGCAGAACGGCGCAGTGGCCTGAAAAAGAAAAGACCCGCTGGCCGGCGGGTCTGGTGAACGTAGCACCTCGTCAAAAGCGCTGTTCGTGTCTCCACATTAGACACGCCAGCGCCTGCCGTCAATATTTGCAGGAGCCCTCGCATGTCGAACGCCCAGCCCGCAGAGTCCACCACGGTCGCCTCGATCGCGATCACGCCGAAGCGTCCCGCACCGCCGGCCATCGCTCGCCCTGACGGCGCATCGGCGGCGGATTTCCTCGCGGCAAAGGCCACGGCCGTGGCCGTCCTGTCGGCACCGTCGGCCGAGCCCAGCGGTACCACGGCGTACGACAACGCCGCGCCCGGCACCCCGAAGCAGCGCTACAAGCAAGCCGAGACGGCGGTGGTACGGGTCGAAAAAGCCCTTGCGCGCACCCGCAAGGTCGCGGCCGACGCCCAGGACGCCGCTGACGAAGCCGGCGACGTGCTCGACGGCCTGAAAAAACTGGAAGCCGGGGCCAAGGAGGTCATGCTGGCCGAGGCCAAGGCCGACAAACTCGCGAAGGCCGCCAAGCGGGCGCTGGACGATGTTGTGGCCGGCGAGAAGGCGTTGCAGGCCGCGTTGAACGAACGTCAGACCGCGCTCGACGCCGTGAAGGCCGAGGACGGCGACGACGACGGGCTCCCTGCCGACGCCTCGCCGGCCATGCGTGGGCGCCACATGCTGAAAACCGACACGGCGCTGGTTGCGGACACGGAAGAGAAGATTTTCCGCCGCTGGAACGGCGTGTACTTCGAAGAAGAGGACGAGGCCCGTCTGGCGTACCGCATGGGCAAACTGGTCGAGCAGGAACTGCCCGGGAAAGTGTCGCAGCGCGTGGTCGATGACATGTTGAAATACTCGCTCACGATGATGTCGATCGAGCAACGCCTGCCGGCCCCGCCCGCGGACAAGGTGCTGATTCAGCTCCGCAACGCGGTGCTGGAGGTGCAGGAGGACGGTCGCATTTTCGCGTTCGACCCGGCGCCCATGTTCGGCCAGGTCAACGTCATCAACGCGACGCTGGACTGGTCCGGCATCGACAAGACCAAGCCCCAGCCGTGGGTCTACACGCCGACGTGGCCCGCCGAGGCCGCGCAGGTCGGCCAGTACCTGCGCACGATCGCCCCGACCACCGCGCTGTTCGAATACTTCGCGCTGGCGCTGGGCAGCACGCTCGTCACCGGCAACAAGCCGTTTCAGAAAGCGCTGCTGCTGCTCGGCCGTGCCGGCGCGGGCAAGGGCACGTTGCTCAAACTGCTCGAATACTTCCACCCGAAGCGCACGGCCCTGCCGATGGAGCGCCTGCGCGAGACGTTTGCCCTGGAACCGCTGATCGGCACCACGCTCGTGACGGCCAACGAAACGAAGTACATCGCCGAAGAACCGTTCAAGGAAATCACCGGCGGCGACAGCATCAGCGTGAATCGCAAGAACAAGCCCGCGGTGACGGTCGTGTTCAAGGGCACCGTGGTGATGACCAGCAACGTGCTCCCCGCGTTCAAGGACGAAGACGGGTCGATCGCCCGCCGCATCTGCGCGCTCCCGTTCACGAACAGTTATTCGAAGTCGAACAAGGCCGTCGTCGGCTGGGCCGACCGCATCCTGGGTACGCCCGCCGAACTGGGCGCTTGGCTCGACTACCTGCTTTGCGGCGTGTCGCTGCTGGGCGCCCGCGGCTGGAAGTGGCCCACCGACGCCGAGGCACCGCCGGAGGTGCAGAACCTGAAGGCCGACGTGCTGATCGCCAACGATCCGCTGGCCGGCTGGCTCGACGAGTTCGAGGTGACGTACGACCCGACGCGCTGGACGGCGAAGCAGGACATTTACACCCACTACGACGCCGTGATGAAGGGCCGCGCGCAGTCGCAACGCGACCGTGACCGCATCCTGTCCTACGACAACTTCTGGAAAGAAATGTCGGTCCCGGAGCGCGGGTTTCACCTTGAAAAACGGATGCGCAAGGGTACCGGCCGCGTTGACGCCGCGCACATCGTCGTGGCCGGAGTTCAGTCCCGCGGCGAGAAGTAATCGACAACCCACCAGGAGTGACCATGAGCACCATCGACACCAGCACCGTTCGCGACTGGATTTTTAACCAGCACGTCCACGTCAACCCGTTCGTCTGGACCGGCAAGGCCGCAGCGTTCGCCGGCTACGTCGCCATGTGCGAGCGCTTCGGCGAGCCCGCCCTGGCCGAGGCCGATTTCTGGCCCACGGTCAACGCGGCGCTGGCCGGCGACCCTTGGGCCGCGGTGCTGATGCTGTCGCATCGCGACGTGATCCACTTGGCGATCGACGACGTGATGCCGCTGCGCGAACTCGACGAGTACAGCGACCCGTTCGCACCGCCCACGTTCGCCATGACCCCGAGCAACACGTGGGCGCGGCGGCGGTCGATCACCGACCTGGCGCGGGAGCGGCCGGCGCCCCCGTCGTGGCACGTCGCTCCGCAAAAATAGTGCAAGCAAATGACGGCAAACGCTTGACACGCGTTCGAGCTGGAGTTTTATTGAGTACACCAGCGCAACGCACCGCGCCCACCGTTCGCCCCAGTTCTCGCTGGGGCGTTTTCGTTTACGGCCCCGGAGAACTCCCGATGAACCTGATCAACACCGCATTTCCGGGCACACGCCAACTCACCACGAGGCACCCGGGCGCCGTCAAAACCTTCGGCGCGGGCTGGTGCGTCGGCGAGGAACTGTCGCACGCCATCAACTCCGCTCACACGCTGGCCGTGAACGTATCCGACCTTGACGCACCGCTGGTCCATCGGCTCGACGGGCAAGCGTGGGTCGCCGTGCCCAACGACGCGTGGTTCGGCCTGATCCAGGAAGCCGCTGCCGTCGTGGTCGGTGCTCCGTTGCCGATCGACGAGGCGCGCGTCGTGTTGAGCCGTCTGCTGCGGCGTGCGACGCCCGAGCGCGCGGCCCACCGCTTGTACCGTTTCCCTGCCGGCGACCTCGTGTTTTTCACCGACAACGCGACCCTGCGTGCGTTTCGCTCGAACGGCACGGCCCGTCAGGACGGGATCGACTTCGACTGGTCCGACGTGAACGCGAACGCCGGGAACGTGTACCAGACGCACGGTGCGCCGCTGACGCACCCGGTTTTTCGAGCGGTCAACGACGTGCGCGTGATCGAAGCATGCCGGCAATGCTTCTCCGCCTCATCGTTTCTTGACCCGATCCTGATTGCTGGCGAGGCCAAGGTGTTGCGCGACACGGCCGAGGCCGCGATCGAGGAGGCCCCGATCGCCGCGCCCGCACGGCGCCGGTTGTAATCGCCCCGGCGCACCGTCCGCCCCAGTGCCTGCCTCACGGCAGGTCAGGGCGGTACCAGGCCATCCCGGCCTGCTCACCACGGAGCACACCACCATGACCGCCACCGCCACCGCCCTCGACCAGTGCATCGGCTTTTCCAACACCGACGATTACGACACGACGCCGCCGACGAAGCCGGCCCCGGTGTTCCGCTACTCGACCCAGCCCAGCCAACTCGTCCGGTTCGTGGACGACATCGTGCGCCGTAGCGCCGTCCTGCCGGACCTCGCCACGCTGCGCTCCCAGGCCGTCGAATGGCTGGCCGGCGACGAGCCCGACCTGCCGGCCGAGGCCGCGGACCTCAAGGCCAAAACGCTCGCGGCCT
Source organism: Burkholderia sp. BC1 (assembly GCF_052683555.1). Lineage (NCBI taxonomy): Bacteria > Pseudomonadati > Pseudomonadota > Betaproteobacteria > Burkholderiales > Burkholderiaceae > Burkholderia > Burkholderia sp. BC1. The sequence goes on along the minus strand of NZ_JBQYLP010000001.1, from coordinate 235,398 downwards.
ACGGCCACTCGTTCGCCAAGACCTACGAAGGCTTTACGCACGGCGCCCCGTTCTGATCGCCCCGGCGCACCGTTCGCCCAGTGCCTGCCTCACGGCAGGTCAGGGCGGTACAGGGGGCCGCCGGTTCCCATGAACGGAGACCGTCATGCTGACCCATCCGAGCATCACGCAAAACGATGCCGCCCTTGCCATCGGCCACAACGCGCCCGCCGGGATGATCGCCGCCTGGCTCGACGGCGGCCTGTCGCCGGCCGGGCTGTACGCCCCGGCGGTGCGGTGCAAGCGTGCCGACGTGCTCGCGCTGCTGTTCGACCGCGCGCACGCCTGCGGGCCGCAGCACGTGCGCGACGGCGTACTGGAAGCGCTGCGCGTCGATCGCGTGTTCGACGACCGGGCCGTGGCCGACGTGGTGCTGTCGCACGCGCACCCGTCGGACCTCAACCGGCCCCGCACCTGGGTGCCCCGGCGCGACGGCAGCGCGGTGGGCGTCCCGCTCTGGTGGCACCGCTTTCGCCAGGCCACGGCGCCGACGGCCCACGACCTGCACGCGGTGCTGGTCCTGCTGCGCGACCACGGCGCCGGTCTGCACGCCACGCCGTTCACGGACGAGGGCGGTGGAGGGCACGGCGACGCGTTGCGCGCGTTCCTGCTCGCCGAGCGCATCGCGGCCGAGCGGGCGGTGCTGCGCCAGGCCGCGGCCGAAACAGGAGCGGTAGCGCTGGCGAAGCGGACAAGGCTTTGATCGCACGAGTCAGAAGATGCGTCCCCATTTTATCGGATTGACGCCATTCTGGTCGAGTGAATAAAATATTCATTCACATTCATCTGCGTCGAAAGGGACTATTACATGGCCGATCCGCTCGATCCTATCAACACCGAACCGACCATTATTATTCAGGCAGAGGCTCGGTTCACCCGGTCAACGATCGCGAACCTCAACGACGCCGCAGATCGGCTAGTCGAGACGAAGAAGTCCATGCTGGAAGACATGTCGAGGAACGTTTTCAAAACCCCAGACGATGCGCTCCAAGCGATCATGACGTTGCAAAATATCCAGAACCAAGTGACCACATTGCGCGATTCGATGGCGCAGAGGACGAACGAAGGTTTTACGCCGAAGGACATCGAGACGATTGAGGAAATGAAGCGTCAAGGCAAATCCGAGGAGAAAATCGCCTCACTGTTTGGCACGAACCAAACCAAAATCAATCGGCTCCGTAACGGCAAGACGCCGGTAGACGAAGGCTAGTCGATTTATCGGCCTGTTCAGGTCAGCGAACTCATCAAGCGGCTCCGGCCGCTTTTTTTACGCCCACTTCTTGAACGGGCTCGCTTTCCTTGCTTGAGGACGAGTCGCAAAGGCCGGCCAAACATCGACCGGCCTTTGCCACCAGGGGCACACACACATCGGCGGCCACCACGCCACCGATAGGACCACGGTAACAGCCGTACCGAAAAGCGCAACACCCGAACGTCAACTGCCCATGCGGTTCTCCCGCGGCCGGTGGCGCTCCATACCTTGCCCGTTGAAAGCCGCCGGGCTCGCCTTTCCCGACGCATAAGCCAGACCGTCCCTGTTCAGCGCAAGGGTCGCGTTGCTCACGATGGCACCCGATCCCGCTGCGCGGGCGTGCGGCTTTGTCGTGCCCCTGGCGCTCGTGCCGGCCTGGCTTGTCCATGCGTCAGGCGATACCGACAGCAGACCTCTCAACGAGCAAGGAGCAGACATGAGCACCACCGGCCAGAACCGCACGAACAGCCACCCCCTTAACGGCAGGCTCCCCCAACTGCAGGATGTGCAACCCCTTAACGACGACATGCGCAAGCGGTACGGCTTCACCGGCGGCCCCGTGTTCGTCACCACGGCGGCGGCGATGCAAGACCCGCATCTGGCCGACGCGCTCGACTGGTTCAACGGCCCGTACGAAAGCGTGACGACGGGCGAGACGCGCGACATCGGCCACGGCTTCACGGCGTTTTTTGGCTTCGATCCCGACGCCCAGAACGCGCGAGCGTTCTACGTGACGATCGCCAAGGCCGCGAACTGAACAAACAAACACACCAACAAACAAACCAGGATCAACGCACCATGAGCCAAACCGACGCCCTCGACGCCCAAACGCTGGCGATGTTCACCGGTACCGAAAACTACTACAACCAGGGGCCACTCCTGAAGCATGCGCTGGTCACGGACGGCGTGCACTACCTCATGACCCACGGCATGGCCTGGCTCGTGACCGATGCTCTGGCCGTCGTCGTGACCCGCGCCCATCACGATGGGTTCTGGTCGATCACGTTCACACCGCACGCCGACGGTTCCGGCTCGCTCGTCATCACGGACGGTAACGACCTCGAAATCCACCGGCAACACTACGTGCGCCACGCCTACGCGCTGCCCAAGCCCCTGCGTCTTTTCGCCGTGTTCACCGATATCGAACGGCCGCGCTGGCTCGCCATGCTGGCGTCCGAATACTGATCGACACCCGCGCTCCGCGATGGATGTTTGTTTGTTGATACAAACAAACACACCAAACCGCACCTACAGAAAAGCCCCTGCTTCAGGGGCTTTTTCGTGTTTCACCACCGGCGCCGTTCACTTATCGGCGTTCCCGACGTGCAACGCTTTTCCGTCGGCCAGCAACTGATCGAGCATCGCGTCCGCCAGGGCGACGAGCACGACCGTCGCCGGCCCGCTCGCGTACTTCTCGATCTTGTCGCGCAGCGCGTGCGGGATTCGCACTTGCGTCGCCGCGGCGTCGCGCCCGCCGATCGTCGCCTTGCACGTCACCACCTTGTCGCCGCTGGCGCGCTCGACGGTGCGCAGGTTGAAGTACGGCCGCTCCGCCGGTTCGGCCGCGGGCGCGAAGGCCACACTGACTTGCGCCGCGGCGGCCATGAGGTTTTGCTCCGGCTTGCCGGCCAGGCGAGCGAGTGAGTTACGGTTTTCCATCGTCGTGTCTCCAAAAAGTTAGGCCGCAGCCAGATCAATCAACCCATCCACAACGCGCTCGAACTCTGCGCGGGCTTCTTTCAAGCCGCGGATGCCGGACTTGTCCGCACCGTAGAGCGTGAGCCCGCGGGCCACGGTCGCCTGGTAGGCCGCTTTGCGCTTTTTGATGTACGGCTTGCCGACGAAACCGGCGAGGAACGCCACGTCGCTCGCGTGGCTCGTTTCCACGCGGTTCGGCAGCATCATCACGCGCTGGCCCTTGCTGCGCAGATCGGCCTCGCCGCGAATCGCGCTGGCCGCGTCGAAGAACGACGGTAGCACCGGCAGTAGGACCACTTGCCCTTTCAAGGTCGATCCGGCCAGGCCGGGCGCGTGGTCATACACCACCACGTCGTACGAACTCGCGCGAGCGTCCGACGCGGCCACGTCGAACGGCAGCGCATGGCCCAGTTGCCGGGCTTGCGCTTCCCACGTGCGGGCGCTTTGCTGCGCGTCCGCATCGACGAGCAGCACGCGCCGAGTCGTGTCTTCAGCAGCGAAGAACGAGGCCAGCGTCAGCGCGATCGTCGATTTTCCGCAGCCCCCTTTGGGGCTCCATACGGAACATGAAAACAACATAATCTGTACTCCTCTAGAACGAGTGGACGGATGGACGTTCATTGGTTCGTTTGTATGTCTGTTGGTGTGTTTGTTTGATACAAACAAACTTCTCGTACAACCCGGCACCTGTCAACGGGTACGGTTTGAGTGCCGTACCTAAAGCCGCGCGCCGGTGCCGACGGCACCGGAACGTCCTGCAAACAAACACACAAACGCACCACCACGGCCGCACGACGGCGCGGCCCTGCTGCCGGCTCCGGCGCTGATGCCTGGTCGCATCGTTCCCGCTCTTCGTGCGCTCGATCCCGCCGTTTCCCGACGCATAAGCCAGACCGTCCGAGCCACGGCAAGGGCACGCGTTGCTTTCGCCGTGCACCCGGTCACGCTGCGCGCGCTGCGGCTTTCGTCGAACCCTTGCCAGCCCGTCCGGCTGGCCTGTCCATGCGTCACGGCAGGCTCCGAAGCGCACAACCAACGAACGGGACGAGGGCAAACGATGACCAGGCACCAGCAACCGGCAGCAGAACATCGACACGTCGCGCGGTTCCTCGCCCCCACGGCCCACCAAAGCGCAGCACGTGAGAACTTGAGTTTTTCGTAGAACCTGGTGTACTCCAGGTACCGCGTTAGTGCTAACGGCACTGCACACCGCACATTGAACGGAGAGGAACATGGCACGGATCGAGGGACGTTTGAAACTGCTGGGCGAGGGGCGCGTTGATCAATACGGCTGGACGATCCGTTCCATCGCAGAGATCGGCGATCACGAAATCCGAAACCTTCGGATGTCGCCGCGGCTTGGCAGTTATTTGAACGTGGGCGAGCCCGTCGCGCTCGGTGTGCAGCGCATCCTGGGCTCCACGACCGTCTACGCCGTCGCGAGCCCGGACGGGCGCGTGCGGCGCGGCACGATCGGCGGGTTACTGTTCCTGCTGATGTTGTACGTCCTCGCGGGCCTATTCTGCTGGCACGAAATCACGAACCACGGATCGGCGATCTACGGTGCGGCGATCGCGGTGTTGGCCTGGATGGCCCTTGGTCCGCTCAACGCGATACGGCTGTGCGTCGCGTTCGACCCGATGAAAACCTGATCGCACGCGTCACCGCGTCCCATCGCAAGGCGGCCCCGGCCGCTTTTTTTGCGCCCATCGTGGGCGCTTTTTTTCGCGGCACGCCTCGTATCGGCATTGACTGAAGGGTTTTCTGGAGCGACCTTGGTGTTAGTGCTAACGGCATAGCCGTTGCGCTTTCTGCTCTTTAACAACCTGCCCGAGGCCATTCCATGCGCCGCTTTTTCAAGACCCTCGCGGGGCCGCTTGCCCTGTTCGCGTTGCTGTTCAGCGGCAACGCGCACGCAGCGGACATCTTCACGCCGCCCTCGACCGATTGGGTCATGGTCCACGTCATGCCGCTGCTCGGCGCTGGCTCGGACGCATCGGCCAGCCCGTTCAGCCCACTGTTCGAGATTTTTAACAGCGCCATGCTCTCACTCGGTGGACTGATCGCGGCGTACGTGATGGTGGCTGGGACGGTAGCCACCGCTCACGACGGCGAAATGCTGGGCAAGCAATGGTCGAGCATGTGGATGCCGGTCCGCACGATGCTGGGGCTCGCGTTCGTCCTGCCGGTGAAGGGCGGATTTTGCGTGATCCAACTGATCGTGCTCTGGCTGGCGACGAACGGCATCGGCCTGGCGGACAGCGTGTGGAGTACGTACCTGTCAACCTGGACGCAGCAGACGGCGACGTACACGAGCCCGGTGCTCGACGTGAAAGCGCGGGCACTGTTCGAGTCGCTGGTGTTGAGCAACGTGTGCTACGAGAGCGTGCGGGCTTACCATGCCGGCGAGAGCGCGGACGACCAGGCGACGGAAAATCAGTTCGTCGGCCAAGACATTTCGTCGGCGGTGGGCGCGACGTGGTTCAGCAACCTCGACGCCAGCGGTGCGGGAACCGTCGGCTACAACTTTGGCCGGACCGGTGACGGTTCGACCTACGCCGAGTGCGGTACCGTCACCGCCACCTTGAAGGGCACCACGGCCAGCAGCGCGCCGAGCGCCAGCGCCGCCGGGCTGCAAACCGCCACGGCCTGGCTCAACGCGGCCCCCGCGACGAGCGCGATCGAGTCCGGCCATGTCGCCGCGTTGAAGTCGATGCAAGGGGCCGCGGACAACCTCGCCAAGAAAATCGTGAGCAGCGGAGCGATCCCGCCGGCCACGATGAACGCCGCGATCGACGGCGCGGTACAGGCGTACGAGGCGACGGTCGATGCCAAGGCCAACGCTGCGTTCACCGCAGCGATGGGCACCGGCCAACTGGCGTCCAGCCTAGCCGCCGACGGGTTCGTTGTCTCGGGCGCCGAGTACGCGGCCCTGGGCCGCATGAAATCGGACGTGAACGCGTCGGTCTCGAACGTGCCGACGGCGGTGGATGGGATGACCACCGGCCAATCGCGCTGGAGTTTTTTCGACAACCAGGCTGACTCCGACGTGAAGCGCGCAAAGTCGCTGCTCGACGCGGCGAACACCCAGACCGCGGCCAAGCACGGCGGCGGTGGTGGCGAGGACAAGTTCTCAAAGATCATCAACGTGTTCGCCGGCCAGGGCTTTACCGCCGTGACCGACCCGAACGAAGACCCGATGATGCGCGCGTACGACGTGGGGCAGGGGCTGATCACGACGGTGCAGAGCGCTGGCGTCGCCGCCGCGGGCGTCATGGGGCTGGCCGCCATTCCGGCTGCAGGCCAGGTTGTGGTCGCAGCATCGGCGCTGTTCGGCGGGCTGTTCACGTTCATCGCGTCGTGCCTGCTCGTCCCCGCGTTTATGCTCTGCTTCGTGCTGCCGATGATGCCGTTCTTCGCCGTGGCCCTGGCCGCCTTCGGCTGGCTCGTCATGCTGTTCGAGAGCCTGGTCGCCGCGCCGCTCTGGATGATCACTTTCTTATCGCCGAACCACGGCACGGACGGCGTCGGCTCGCAAAAGCAAGGGCTGATGATGCTGTTGAGCCTCACCCTGCGGCCGGCCTTGATGACCTTGGGCGTGTGCGGCGCTTACATCCTCATGCAGCCGATCGGCCTGTTCGCCAACACCATGTTCGGCGTGGCCTGGGGCGCGACGGGCGGCGGCGGTGGCTTGTTTGAACTGGTGCGCATGATCGGGGGCGCGATTCTGTTCATGATGTTCCTGTTCCAGTGCGTGCGCTTCTGCTTGAAACTCATCACCAGTGTGCCCGACAACGTTCTGGACTGGATCGGTGGCGGCCACGGCGCGGTGCTGGGCGGCCACGTCGAGGAGATGGGCCGCGGCACCAGCGCCGCAAGCACGGCCGGCGCCGGTGCGATGGGCGCTGCGCTCGGATCGGCCGCCAATGGTGCAGCGAAGGGCGCGGGCGCTTTGCGCGACAAACTGGCGGGCATGAAAAAAGAGCGCGAGGTCGGCGGCCAATCCGAGCGGAGCAGCGGCGCCTCCGTCACGGAGCCTGGCAAGCGCACGCCGGCGGGCGGCGGTCGTGGCGACCTGCCACCCGAGCCCACGACGCTGAAGGACGCGAAGGCCAGCGCAGCCGCGGGCAAGCCGGGGGCGCCCACCGCGCAAGCGGGCAGCGCAGGCTCCAGCAAGGCCGAGGCGCCGGCAGCGGCCAGCCCCGAGCGTGCAGCGTCGGGCAGTTCGCAGGACGCGGCCGCTGCGAGCCGTGCGGACCTGGCGAAGAACCTGGCGAAGAACATGGAACGCGCAGCGGCGATCCGCGAGCGCCTGGTCGCGCCCGCCGAGCACGCGGCCGAGGCCAACGAAAAGCCGGCGGACGGCGCAGCACCGGACGGCGAGAAGGACGGTAAGAAGGAGGACCGCGGCACCGCGTGAGCGGCGGTGAAATGTCCAGCGCAACGGGCGGCCACAAGCCGCCCGTCTTTTCGTTGTCCCAGGGATTCGATGTCAGGGCCGAAGGCAGCAGCGGGGCGCGCAAGCGCACCGGGGTGTTTCGCGTGTGCGCCCGAGAAAAACCTGAAGGCGGCGGATCGATCGATCCCGCGCCGCGTGCAGAAAACCCCTTAAAACAGGGGGTAAAACGTAACGACCCGTGCCCGTTTGACACGAGCCCTCTCTAGAGAGAGCGTGGTTTGTGGCGTTAGCACTAACGCCGAAACCAACCGGAGCACACCACATGCAACGCCTCGACCACCACCTCACCGAGCGCACGGCCAACCGCGCGTACCTCATGCAAACCGCCGTCGCTCACATCGGCACCATCGCGTTCATCGCCAACTTCACGCTCGGCGTTCTCGAAACCCTCGACGGCCACTGGTCCGGTCTGCTGGGCCGCCTGGGCGTCGCCGCGTTCACCGCGGCGGTGTGGTTCAGCGGCTCGTTCCGCGCGAACCTCATGCGCCAGCGTGCGACTGAAGGCCGCCCAATCGAACTGCTGCGCCGTCCGAGCGACTGGCTCCCGTCGCCGTTCGGGTTCACGCCTGCCGTGCTCGGCGACGAGCGTGTGCAACTGCTCCCCCCGAGCAACAAGTGAACGAGGCACAGACCATCATGCGCATCCCCAGCCTTCCCAGCATCGCCGACCTGATCAAGCACGTGCGGCTCGGCCTTTTCCTCGTCATGGCCTCGATCGGCGCCTGGCAAATCCACGACGCGCTGCTCGGCCCGGCCGGCCAGGCACCGGGCCACTGGATCGCCGCCGCCGTGAGCATCGGCGTGGCTGCCCGGTTCTACCTCGCCAAACGCTCGCAGTTCAACCTGGCCGCCGACGCGATCGAGCGTCTGGCCGCTCGCAACCGCACCATCAAGTGAGGCCCACATGTACCTCGCCCTTGCCCTCAACGACCATCGCGACGACCGTTTCGACACGCTGATGCCGACGAGCCCGACGCCCCGCGTCATCCGGCGCATGAACGAGAGCCGCCGCGCGTCGCTGCGCGCACGCAGGCACGTCGTGCTCGCCGCGCTGGCCCGCAACAGGGCTCGCGACCAATCCGAACCCGAGGCCGACGCGCCCAACGTGAGCGGCCTGCTGGTCGCCTGGGACGCGCACGTGGCCGACGCCCGGTCGCATTTTGCGGCGCAGGACGAAGCGTACCGCCTCGCGCGCCTGGTGCCCGAGCACGATGGCATCGAAAGCTCTTCGCCCGTGTGGCTGGCGATGCTCAACAACCTGCTCGACCTCAACAGCACCGAGGCATGACCATGCGCACCGTCCGAACCACCCTCGCCATCGTTGCGCTGCTCGTGTGCAACCTGGCCCGTGCCGACACGTTGACCATCGACCAGGCCATGGCCGCACGTCGTGCGCTCGACGCCGTGCAAGCGGCCGGTGCCCACGTCAACGCCGACCCGGACGTGCGGGCATGGCTGATCGACCAGGTGACCACCGCCCGCACCGCGCTCGAAACCGCCCCGCGCGGCGACGTGAAGCAATGCCTGCTCGACGTGGCGATCCGCGCCTGCGTCGCCGGGATGCTGCTCGACGCGCCCGCGCTTGTACCGGCCGCCGCCGTGATCGACGGCCTCGCAGAACACCTGTAAGGAGCCCCCCATGCGAACCATCATCAACATCCTCACCGCCGCGCTGCTCGCCTGCACCGCGCTCGTCACCGCTCCCGCGCACGCGCAGGCCAGTGTCAGCTCGTATTACATGTACCAGGACGCTACCGCCAACGGTTGCGTCGCACGCTTCATGCACCGGCAGACGTACGACGGGGGCATTGCGGGCAATGCCATCAGCGGCTACGGCGTGTGGGTGAAGATCACCGACACTTGCGGAGGAGGTTACAACGACACATCGGACTTCGCCGGCATGGGCTATTGCTCCGTTGGCGTGGTGCACGACTCGGCGTGGTGCTCGGTGTCCGGAGTCGTGCTGCGCACCTATCGCGTGCACGAAAACTGCGGGCGCGAACTGCTCGCGCAGGTCGATGGCGCGACGTACACGGGCCAGGCCAGCGCCGCGTGCGTCGGCTCGGTGCTCAACTGAACCGGAGTCCACCATGAGCACGCTGAACGACGAACTGTACGACCAGCACGACGACAACGAGGACGAGGACGACCTGGACGACGACGAGGATCATGCGACCGACTCGGACAGCGCGCTCGACCGCTTCACCGACCGGGCTATGCGCCACGGCCGACGCGCGGCGACGTGGCTGCTGATCGGCGCGCTGGCCGAGGTCGGCTTTTTCGGCGGTGTTTGCGAGGTCGTGGCGTCGGTACGCTCGCTCTGGCTGGTCGTGCCGGCAGCAGTGATGACGAGCGTTGTTATGTTCATGCTCGCCGGGCTGATCAACATCCGCTGGGACCGGCATCGCGCGAAGATGGAGAGCGTGATCGGGGAAGCGATGGGCTGGCGCAGCGACGTGCAGCAGAAGCGGGAAGGCGAGGAGCGAGCGCACACGCGGCGTCACTTCGCGCGGATCGAAGAAGAGAGGCTCGACGCACTTCGCGAAGAAATGACGTGGAGCGTCGGCTCGGCCCCGGTGTACATCGACGCCGACGATCACGAAGCGATCGCGGCTTACGAGCAGCGGCGCGAGATCGGCCCCGAGTTCGGCGACCTCTTCGACTCGCTGGACCGCCGATCGGACGAGCACGACGGCGACGCGGAGTCGGACAACGTGCCCGACGCTCCCGACTCGCCCGCGTTGCGTGCGTGGATGCAGCGGTGGGCCGACGTGAAGCCCGTCAAACAATCGCGGCCGGCCCCGCTTTTGAAGCGGCACACCGATGCCGAGAGCCGGTGCCTTGAACGCGAGCTCTGCCAGGCCATCAACAAGCACTGGACCGGGAAGTTTCACAAGTTGCTTGACGAAGGCGCGGACCCAAACGGGCGCGACGGCAGTGGTAAGCCCTTGGGCATCGCGGTGTTGCGCGGGCGGCTCGAGTACGTGTCGTGGCTTCTCGCGCTCGGCGCGGACCCGAACGCGCAGTACCACGGCCGGACGATCCTCGCGACGCTGATGCGGCAAGTCGAGCAGTACGCCGACGAAGGCGGTGGCGACGGCGACGACCACGAATGGCCCGAACGGATCGAACTGCTGGCACGCTGGGGCGCGGACCCGCACCTTGAGAACAGGTGGTACGACGAAGACGATGACGACGAAGGCCCCAACGCCTGGCCGTTCATCCTGAAGCGGCCCGTGCTTTACGAGGCGTTCATGAAAGGCCGCAACGCCCGGTTGCAAGCCGACGACGACGCGATGCGCGTGCTGCGCGATGCTCGCGAGGGCGTGGGCCTAGCCGAGGTCGCCGACGAAACCCGCGACCTGCTGCGCGCAGCACGAGGCGCAGGCCGGGCCTGATCGCTTGAGACGGAGGCCGCAGGCGGATCGACCAGGGGCGCGCAAGCGCCCCGTTTTGTCGTTCATGGGTGCGCGCACAACCATCTCCAGCGCCTAAAATCAACCCCACAAAACGGGCGCGTATCCGCGCCGGGCGACCCGCTGGCGCCCATCACCACGG